>NZ_CP031727.1:1737500-1740000 GCF_008806955.1 Cellvibrio sp. KY-YJ-3
ATAAATTGCTGATTTATGGATGTCTTGTGTATCTCTACACAAAAGTCCGGCGAATCATACTCATGCGATGCGCTTATTATCGTGAGCGTATCAATGTTGTAAATCGTTAAAGCAGTCGCTTGTGTTATATGGTCAAGCGACTAAGCGCACACGGTGGATGCCTAGGCAGTTGGAGGCGATGAAAGACGTAGGAGCCTGCGATAAGCTCAGGGGAGCTGGCAAACAAGCTGTGATCCTGAGATCTCTGAATGGGGGAACCCACTTACTTTTAGTAAGTATCCTGCAGTGAATACATAGCTGCTGGAAGCGAACCCGGGGAACTGAAACATCTAAGTACCCGGAGGAAAAGAAATCAACCGAGATTCCCTTAGTAGCGGCGAGCGAAAGGGGACCAGCCCTTAAGTGGCTTTGGTGTTAGTGGAACGCTCTGGAAAGTGCGGCGATACAGGGTGATAGCCCCGTACACGAAAATGCCTTAGTCATGAAAACGAGTAGGACGGGACACGTGATATCCTGTTTGAATATGGGGGGACCATCCTCCAAGGCTAAATACTCCCAACTGACCGATAGTGAACCAGTACCGTGAGGGAAAGGCGAAAAGAACCCCTGTGAGGGGAGTGAAATAGATCCTGAAACCGTGTGCGTACAAGCAGTAGGAGCACCTTCGTGGTGTGACTGCGTACCTTTTGTATAATGGGTCAGCGACTTATTGTCAGTGGCAAGGTTAACCGTATAGGGGAGCCGTAGCGAAAGCGAGTCTTAATAGGGCGTCTAGTCGCTGGCAATAGACCCGAAACCCGGCGATCTATCCATGTGCAGGTTGAAGGTTGGGTAACACTAACTGGAGGACCGAACCCACAAATGTTGAAAAATTTGGGGATGACGTGTGGATAGGGGTGAAAGGCTAATCAAGCCGGGAGATATCTGGTTCTCCCCGAAAGCTATTTAGGTAGCGCGTCATGTCTCACCCAGGGGGGTAGAGCACTGTTTGGGCTAGGGGGTCATCCCGACTTACCAAACCCATGCAAACTACGAATACCCTGGAGTGCAATCATGGCAGACAGACAGCGGGTGCTAACGTCCGTTGTCAAGAGGGCAACAACCCAGACCGCCAGCTAAGGTCCCCAATGTTAGTTAAGTGGGAAACGATGTGGGAAGGCTTAGACAGCTAGGAGGTTGGCTTAGAAGCAGCCACCCTTTAAAGAAAGCGTAATAGCTCACTAGTCGAGTCGGCCTGCGCGGAAGATGTAACGGGGCTAAAACTAGCAACCGAAGCTGCGGCTGCATACTTTGTATGTGGGGTAGGGGAGCGTTCTGTAAGCCGTCGAAGGTGTGTTGAGAAGCATGCTGGAGGTATCAGAAGTGCGAATGCTGACATGAGTAACGATAAGGGGAGTGAAAAACTCCCCCGCCGGAAGATCAAGGGTTCCTGTCCAACGCTAATCGGGACAGGGTTAGTCGGCCCCTAAGGCGAGGCGGAAACGCGTAGTCGATGGGAAACAGGTTAATATTCCTGTACCTCTTTTTACTGCGATGGGGGGACGGAGAAGGCTAGAGCAGCACGGCGTTGGTTGTCCGTGTTTAAGGTCGTAGGCTGGTGTCTTAGGTAAATCCGGGATGCTAAGGCTGAGAACTGATGACGAGTGTTCCTCGGAACATGAAGTGCTTGATGCCATGCTTCCAAGAAAAGCCTCTAAGCTTCAGGTAAAAAGAGACCGTACTCCAAACCGACACAGGTGATCAGGTAGAGAATACCAAGGCGCTTGAGAGAACTCGGGTGAAGGAACTAGGCAAAATGGCACCGTAACTTCGGGAGAAGGTGCACTGCTGATGGTGAAGGGCTTGCCCCGTAAGCTATTGGCAGTCGAAGATACCAGGCCCCTGCAACTGTTTATTAAAAACACAGCACTCTGCAAACACGTAAGTGGACGTATAGGGTGTGACGCCTGCCCGGTGCCGGAAGGTTAATTGATGGGGTTAGCGCAAGCGAAGCTCTTGATCGAAGCCCCGGTAAACGGCGGCCGTAACTATAACGGTCCTAAGGTAGCGAAATTCCTTGTCGGGTAAGTTCCGACCTGCACGAATGGCGTAATGATGGGGGCGCTGTCTCCACCCGAGACTCAGTGAAATTGAAATCGCGGTTAAGATGCCGTGTTCCCGCGGCTAGACGGAAAGACCCCGTGAACCTTTACTATAGCTTTGCACTGAACTTTGAACCTATCTGTGTAGGATAGGTGGGAGGCTTTGAAGTCGAGACGCTAGTTTCGATGGAGCCGTCCTTGAAATACCACCCTGGTATGTTTGAGGTTCTAACGTCGGCCCCTTATCGGGGTTACGGACAGTGTATGGTGGGTAGTTTGACTGGGGCGGTCTCCTCCCAAAGAGTAACGGAGGAGCACGAAGGTGTGCTAATCATGGTCGGAAATCATGAGGTTAGTGTAAAGGCAAAAGCACGCTTGACTGCGAGACAGACATGTCGAGCAGGTACGAAAGTAGGTCT
>NZ_CP031727.1:1742500-1745000 GCF_008806955.1 Cellvibrio sp. KY-YJ-3
TCGCTAGTAATCGTAAATCAGAACGTTACGGTGAATACGTTCCCGGGCCTTGTACACACCGCCCGTCACACCATGGGAGTGGGTTGCAAAAGAAGTAGCTAGTCTAACCGCAAGGGGGACGGTTACCACTTTGTGATTCATGACTGGGGTGAAGTCGTAACAAGGTAGCCCTAGGGGAACCTGGGGCTGGATCACCTCCTTAAACGATATGCCAACCCGTCTGTAAGTGCTCACACGCATTGCTTGATCGACTGGAATCAATAAAAGATTTGTTAGTCGCTAGTCCCCTAGTGCTTGTCGCTAGACGCCGCGAGTTACTTTGAAAGGTAAGCGGCCGACAACTAGTGTCTACAGACCAGGATATAGGCCTGTAGCTCAGCTGGTTAGAGCGCACCCCTGATAAGGGTGAGGTCGGCAGTTCGAGTCTGCCCAGGCCTACCAACTTCTGTGTTTTGAAGTTCCCTCGAAAAAGGGGCTATAGCTCAGCTGGGAGAGCGCCTGCCTTGCACGCAGGAGGTCAACGGTTCGATCCCGTTTAGCTCCACCACTCTTTTATTGATTAAAGAAGAAGTCAGTCAATTAATGTCTGCTCTTTAAATACTTTGCATTCCGGCTTAAGGAATTGAAAAGTGTCTAAAAGAAAAGAAGTTAATTGACTGGTTTTTACGCCAGATGCTCTTTAACAAGGTGGAATGTAAAGTAATAAATTGCTGATTTATGGATGTCTTGTGTATCTCTACACAAAAGTCCGGCGAATCATACTCATGCGATGCGCTTATTATCGTGAGCGTATCAATGTTGTAAATCGTTAAAGCAGTCGCTTGTGTTATATGGTCAAGCGACTAAGCGCACACGGTGGATGCCTAGGCAGTTGGAGGCGATGAAAGACGTAGGAGCCTGCGATAAGCTCAGGGGAGCTGGCAAACAAGCTGTGATCCTGAGATCTCTGAATGGGGGAACCCACTTACTTTTAGTAAGTATCCTGCAGTGAATACATAGCTGCTGGAAGCGAACCCGGGGAACTGAAACATCTAAGTACCCGGAGGAAAAGAAATCAACCGAGATTCCCTTAGTAGCGGCGAGCGAAAGGGGACCAGCCCTTAAGTGGCTTTGGTGTTAGTGGAACGCTCTGGAAAGTGCGGCGATACAGGGTGATAGCCCCGTACACGAAAATGCCTTAGTCATGAAAACGAGTAGGACGGGACACGTGATATCCTGTTTGAATATGGGGGGACCATCCTCCAAGGCTAAATACTCCCAACTGACCGATAGTGAACCAGTACCGTGAGGGAAAGGCGAAAAGAACCCCTGTGAGGGGAGTGAAATAGATCCTGAAACCGTGTGCGTACAAGCAGTAGGAGCACCTTCGTGGTGTGACTGCGTACCTTTTGTATAATGGGTCAGCGACTTATTGTCAGTGGCAAGGTTAACCGTATAGGGGAGCCGTAGCGAAAGCGAGTCTTAATAGGGCGTCTAGTCGCTGGCAATAGACCCGAAACCCGGCGATCTATCCATGTGCAGGTTGAAGGTTGGGTAACACTAACTGGAGGACCGAACCCACAAATGTTGAAAAATTTGGGGATGACGTGTGGATAGGGGTGAAAGGCTAATCAAGCCGGGAGATATCTGGTTCTCCCCGAAAGCTATTTAGGTAGCGCGTCATGTCTCACCCAGGGGGGTAGAGCACTGTTTGGGCTAGGGGGTCATCCCGACTTACCAAACCCATGCAAACTACGAATACCCTGGAGTGCAATCATGGCAGACAGACAGCGGGTGCTAACGTCCGTTGTCAAGAGGGCAACAACCCAGACCGCCAGCTAAGGTCCCCAATGTTAGTTAAGTGGGAAACGATGTGGGAAGGCTTAGACAGCTAGGAGGTTGGCTTAGAAGCAGCCACCCTTTAAAGAAAGCGTAATAGCTCACTAGTCGAGTCGGCCTGCGCGGAAGATGTAACGGGGCTAAAACTAGCAACCGAAGCTGCGGCTGCATACTTTGTATGTGGGGTAGGGGAGCGTTCTGTAAGCCGTCGAAGGTGTGTTGAGAAGCATGCTGGAGGTATCAGAAGTGCGAATGCTGACATGAGTAACGATAAGGGGAGTGAAAAACTCCCCCGCCGGAAGATCAAGGGTTCCTGTCCAACGCTAATCGGGACAGGGTTAGTCGGCCCCTAAGGCGAGGCGGAAACGCGTAGTCGATGGGAAACAGGTTAATATTCCTGTACCTCTTTTTACTGCGATGGGGGGACGGAGAAGGCTAGAGCAGCACGGCGTTGGTTGTCCGTGTTTAAGGTCGTAGGCTGGTGTCTTAGGTAAATCCGGGATGCTAAGGCTGAGAACTGATGACGAGTGTTCCTCGGAACATGAAGTGCTTGATGCCATGCTTCCAAGAAAAGCCTCTAAGCTTCAGGTAAAAAGAGACCGTACTCCAAACCGACACAGGTGATCAGGTAGAGAATACCAAGGCGCTTGAGAGAACTCGGGTGAAGGAACTAGGCAAAATG